>NZ_AP029604.1:0-4189 GCF_055378475.1 Bifidobacterium porcinum
ATAGTTACCTGCTCATGCAGGCCATAGATACGTTTGGTGAGCCACCAGTACACATCTATTGCCATCGGCTTGCGCAGTCCAGAAATGACTTTCAGATCGACCGGTACTGGGTGATCTGAAAGCATATCCACGTATTCCTGGCTAAGGCACACGGTGTTTTCGAACAATCCATGTTCTTGCGGCTCGTTGCGCAGCCAGTCGATGTGGGCAGAGCGAGCCACAACAAAGTTCCTGATGTGTGTTTCTGTCCCGTTGTTGTTGGTGATGTGGTAGGTGCAGGAAAACAAGCGCTCCAATTGAGGTTTTATAGTTCTGAGACTCTTGCCGCCGACGTTGACACCAATCATTCGCAGGAATTCGCGGAACGTGCTGCCTAGGCGCAGCGTGTTCGTTTCAGGATCGAAGCACTCGTTGCCGGTCTTAATCATCGTGCACGCCCACAGCTCGAACAGGCGTGGATAACGGCCATATGGCAGGGAGTCCGCGCCAGATACGTAGCGCACGGTCAGATTTCCGTTCCTGCGGACGATTTCTTTGGTGCCATCCTTAGGTTTCTTGTATGGCAGGGAGACCTGCGCGGCGATCTTGGAGATGAAGCCGTGGCTCCACGGCTCGCCATCGGGCAACGTCAGTTCCTTGGATTGGGTATCATCACTCATTGCTAATCACTCCATTTCAGTGGTTGCCATGCTCCCGGGGATTGCCGTCTCGCGGGAGCTTTTCTATAGGTCCGACATGATGTGGACTTTAGGTAGGAGACTACCACAAAGACCGTGGACTTTAGGTAGATTCTGTGGATAACTTGTGTGGACTTTAGGTAGGAATATGTGTGGACTTTAGGTAGGCAGAGGGACTTTAGGTAGGTTTTGAGGGACTTTAGGTAGGTTTTGAGGGACTTTAGGTAGGTGAATGTGCGCTCAGCCCTTGTAGCAGTAGGGCTGAGCGAGGGTCCCAGATATACAGATATACAGATACTTAGAGCATGGAGAACAAAAAATTCAAAAATCAGAAACTGGAAGCTGTGGATAACTCGTGCTGGTGTGGCTCAAAAAGGTCGTGCCCCGAAAATCTTTTGGGGCACACTGATGCCGCATCTGGGGTGCATAAAGGTGCGCGACGTTGCGTGAGGCGATCCGTGCCTACCACGATGACGAGGGCACTCATGGAGTGTGAGGCGAGGCGCGTGAGGCAGTAGACCGGACTGGAGTGGCGTCCTCTAAACGTTCCGTGATACATATAAGTGCCGCACTTATATGTATCACGGAACGTTTAGAGGACGCATGGGCGGTGGTTTGGGCCGGAGGTGCAGGCAGGTGCTCCTGCAGCTGGACCGGCATCCGGGCAAGTGGGTAAGGCTGGCATCCTCGGCCAGAACGGAGGCCGAGGATGCCAGCCTGCGGTGGGCTGCGCAAGCGGCGGGACGCCAGGGGAACCTGGCTGGTCGCGCGCAGGAGGTCGGAGGAGACGATTCCGGACGTTCTGGCGCGCATCATCGGACCGGACCGCGCCAGAACGGTCCTGGACGCTCGCAAGGTCCTGCCTCCGGAGGAATGGATGCGACGTCTCGACGGCGCGGAGGGCTTCCTCAAGGAGGAGCTGTGGCATCGCTTTCTGGTCTCCGGCCTGACGGTCGACGAGGTACTAGACGCGCTCACGCGGGCCGGCGAGGCCCGGAGGTAGCCCCGGCGGCGTCCAGTGCCCTGCGTCGGCGTTTGGCCTCGCGCCGGTCCCATTCGAGTTCGGCCGAGTCGACGTCCATTTCCTCGCCGTCGTGGTCGCGCTGGTACGCGGCCATGATCAGGTCGATGTTGTGCTGCGCCCATTGTTTGGGATGCTCGCGGTCGTATTCGGCCTGACGGTTGACGCGCTCCTGGATGCGATGGCCCGCGCCCGTATCGTCTCCCGAGTGGATCGCGTCGCGGATCTCCCGGTCGAACCTGGCCATCGGCCATCTCCCTGCGATGCTCCACCAGCTCGTCATCGACGCCCAGGCCACGCTCCGGACGCCAGTCCACGATCGCGGTCCAGCCCTGCCAGTAGTCCTCGCGCCGGTCCCACGCCGGAGACGACGGATTGACGTCCAGGATCTCCAGACGGACCATCTCATGCGCCTGTCCGACCACCAGCTCATACAGGTCACGCCACCTCCGTCGCTCCCTGTCCGCGCGCTTCAACCGCTCACGCAAGCGGATGATCTCGGCCTGCGCGCGCGCCAACTGGTCGGCCGTCACCGCCTGAGCCATCGAATGCTCGCCAACCTCGTCGCTGTTGCGCTGCTTTTGCCATCTCGTTCCGCCGCCACCTGCACGGGCCATTACGATCGCAATACTCACGATCCTTCGACCGCGCATTCGTAACCGTGAACTCACGCCCGCAAATCACGCACCGCTTGACCATCGGCTCAAACCCATCAGCCACGATCCACACTCCTTCCACGCCGATCCGGCGTCTCCGGCATCGACGCAAAATACTGAACCCAAAAAATCAAACGCTTATATAAGCAAAACCCATTTGGAATATTCCACTCAAACCATTGGAACCTCGGGCTTCCAGCCCGCAAACCACCCGGAGGATGCAAGAGGCCCGTAAATTTGGTTTTTGCTGTTTGGGGGTGTTGGTTCTGCGTTCTTCTGTTTGTGGGTGCGGTTGGTCTGCCGTTGGTTCTGTCGTTGTGCTGGCTTGTTTGCCGTGGTGGTTTTTCTGCTGGCGTCTTGGTGGCTGATGTTGGTCGTGTGGGTCTTTTTGTGTGTGGTCTGCTGTTGGTTTTTCTGTCTGGTGTAGCTGTTTCTGTGTTCTTCTTCTGGTGTCTTGATCGTTGGGGTGTCTGTCTTTTTTTGTTGTTTGCTTTCCTGTGTTTTGTGGCTGTCTTCCTGTCTTGGTTTTTATGGTTTGCTGTTTTCTGTCTGTGGTTTTTGTGTGGTTTGTTTTTGTTGCTGGTGGATTACTGCTGTTTTCGTCTGCCTTGTGAATGGATCATCTGCTGGGGCCGATGCAGATTTATTTGTCTACACATGAAGAAGGGAGATGGCCTGTCCTGGTGGATATCATCGGACTGGGTCATCTCCCTGTGGGTCTTGGTGGTTTTTCCGTTGTGGTGGTCTGATCTGCTTTTCTTGGCTCTCTTCTTGGTGCTCTTCTGGTTGGTTTTATACGGAATCATTCTCGCCCTCCCCGCGCCATTGGTCTATGGCTGTTGGATGATGGCTATGTAAAACATAAATTTCAACAGGAGGAGACACCAGTGATGCCAGACGACGCTCCACAGGAAAAGAAATCATCCAAGTGGGCAATTGTGATCGTAATTCTGCTCGCTGTTATCGTATGTATCTGTGAGTTCGGTCTGTGTTCTTGGTGGGACGAGAATCAGAGGAAGTCGGCCGTGTCCGCCCTGTCCCCACTTCTGCTGCTATTCGTTAGCGCGACCAGGCTGTTTCCCGACCAGTTTGAATCAGAATCCGCCAGGAAATTGATTTTCTGGGGGTCATTGGTCTGCGATGTCATCATTCTTGTCTCCTACATTTTGCGTTGTATCGTTGATGGCATGCCCTCATGGCTTTCATGGCTCTCATTGGGCTCGCTGGCTGCGCCAATCCTCATGGTGTTTGTCTCTAGATACGCTCAGGAGAAGCATGATCTTGCTGTGGTACTCTTTGTGGCCGCAATCGCCTCCGCAGTGCTTCCATTCTTTCCGATTTTCCTCTAATGGACACAGTGGCGTTGCGAGGAAGAGCCTCGACCGAGAATCGGTTAGAACAGCGTGTTGGCGAAGGACTCGTGATTGTTCCTGTTTCGCTCGTCATAAGCGCATATCGGACATTTCTCCGTGCCTACAAGGCCGAATAGGTGGCATTGGGCGTCGTTCTGGTTGAACGCGTCGCTCGTCCAGAAAACGGCCTCATCGACACCCATGAACGGGATCCAGTGCCCCTCCGTGGCCGCACGGCGTTCCTCCGGCGTTGCCTTCGTTTTCACTGAGACGGTCTTGGTGCGGCGTTTTTCCACGGCCCTCGTCTCCGTCACGGTCGGCACGCTCGTGCAGCTCGGATACATCGTCACGCGTTCCGGCCCGCATGTGATCTTGCAGTCGTACACCTTCAGGACTTCGGACACCGCTTCTTTGAAATTCTGCTTGAATTTCCATAGTTCTTTGGTGTCGGAACCGAACTGCTGGTAGAGCTGTTGCCAGGTG